>JAUYID010000001.1 GCA_030704665.1 bacterium
GCGTTGACCACGTCGGCTAAAATCTCGGTGTCTCCCTCTGACCATCTTCGGCCGATGACCGAATCGGAATCCATCATCCTTGAAGACCGAGATGAAATGTTTTCGATCGGTTCGTGGTGACCCCGAAGACTGTTGTCTGAATAGGGAAGGAAAACCGTCGCCGTAGTATTGGCCACTCCCGCTGATGTCTCGATCGCCAATCCTAATGAACCGTTGCGTGAAATATCTATACTAATGTTAATCACCCCCTTTCAAAAAAAACTAATATTTTCCCCAATCTCCCTAATCTCCCTAATAACCCTACGAAACTGACGCTACCAAATCAAAACAATCGATCTGCACCTCCAAAACCCGCATATCGAGTTCCCTGTTCGAAAATGACGCATCGTATCCCGCGGGCCTAGCATACTTGCAAGTTCCCGAAAGCGTCGTGTTCAAATCCAAATGGGCGATCAGCTCGTCCAAAACCGAAATGGCGATGGTTTCCGCCTGAGATACTCCCTGTCCTTCTTTTGACTGTTCCTGATAAACCCTAATCCAAAAACTGTGCTTCCTTAGATTGTGGGCGATGTCGGCGTACTCCCCTTCCCCCGATTTTAAAGTCAGGGTGGCGAAGGGATACTTGCCCAAAGGATTTCCCGTTTCAAAGGCGAACGCCCCCTTGAGAGTCCCCATGGCGTTTAAAGACGCCAAAAGTTGTGTCTTAATCGCGACAACACTCATACTTTAAAAGTTTTAGTTTCCCTTCCCGCCATATATTGGGCGGCCACAATGTTTAAAAAATTCTGGGCATGTTTGACCATCTGCACCTGAACCCAACGATAAGTCCGCAAAACAAAAGGGTTGGAAGGATACCCTGCGTTTTGGATTTTTCGGGCGATTAGAAAAGCCACGCTTTTGGTATCTCCTGCCCCTACTGTTTGTGCCCACTCTTGGATTTTTTCTATTGGTGGCCTTCTTTGGGTCATTCTGTGTCTTGTCTCCTGATAAAATCCGTATTCCACATCGGGATAGATAATGCGGTCAGTTAAAAAAGAACCTAATCTATCGATTTTAATATTCGCCCTCAATCTTCCTGTCGCCTCGGGTGCCTCCTGGGTCATTTTAACCAGCGTGTCCGTGGCTGCTTTGTCCAGCATCTTGGTTCTCTCAGGGATAATGCTTCGAACGACTTTATTTAACCCGTCCACCACTCCTTCATCAATAAATTTTATTCCTAGTAGCATCTATTCTCCCGTCTCAAACTCCGTTAATAAAAGTTCTATGTGGGGTTCCATGTCCGGCGACATCCAGTTTTGCTTTCCCTTCACAAACAAAACCTCCCCCGTCTGCTGAACCACCAACTTATCTCCCTCCAAAATCCCTGAAGCGGTCGTAAACCCGATATAGGTTTGTCCAAATACTCCATCAGCCATAACCACATCCTCACTCCCCGCTGGCTGGAGGTTAAGAGCAATATTTGCCAAAGGAGAATAAGCCGCATAAGATTCTTTCGTCGTCGACCCGCTATCCAAAGCGAGTCTGTGTATATCTACTACCCTATCGAGAATTAAACTCAATTTTTTCTCCTCTCCCTAATATCCCTCATCTCCCTTATTTCCCTAAAACCATCCGCTGGCTATCTTATACCTCGAAAGTAGATTTTCGGCGTCAAGTACTAAATCTGACTTTCCGTCCTTCCTTTCTGCCCATCTTTTAGAAATCCTTCCTTGGGTAATGGCGGTTAAGCCTTCTTTATTGGCATGGCGCATAAAAGTATCGGCAGCCAAGTAAGTCGTGGCCAATGCAATATCTTTGGGAATAGTAGTATAACCTGCGATGTAGCTCATTTTGGTGTACCAGCGGGAAAATTTGATTGCGGAGAAGCTGGCGATAGAATAGGAGGTCGAGGAAATGGTCAACTCGAAATTGGGATAGACGATGCAGTTCCCCGGGGTCGGTAAAATGTATTTGGTGTTACTGTCGGAATCGGTTAAGGTCAAGGAAAAGGAGTCTGTACCCTTCCAAAGAGCCAAGGCAGAAATAGAGTTAATCGGTCTCTTACGGGGATAAACCACCAAATTCAAATCCCCATCCACCCGGGCATCTTGGGTCTCATTCGATATTGATTCTGACCAAATCCCACTGGAAGTAGTAAAACCCAAAAAATTATCAACATAATTTTCGGCGGCAGAAATCCAACTATCTATTTGTGTTGAGAAAGATGAATCAATCGTAACAAGCAAAAGATTTTCAAGATTTGTTTCTGTGCAATAATTTTTATCGCTTGCCAAAGCATTCTCCTTTCATTTAATTAGCTCCCATATAAAGATAGGCTGATTTATTCAAATAAGTTTCGGTTCCCCTATGGCATTTATCACAAAGAGTACGGTTATTTTTTATATCCCAAAGAGCCTCACAATTAATAGCATCTTCTAAAGACTGAATATTATATTTTCTTAAAAAATAAGAAAATGGTCGTGGCCAGTGATCGACATGTAGTTTTTTCCCTCTTTGGCCACAAAATTGACAGGTATAATTATCTCTTTCAAAAATAGTTTTTCGCCATAATTTATATTCATAGGAATGGCGAACCTGAGATTGAATGTCGGTAATTCCACCTTGCCAGTTCCAATGATTTTTACCCTTTGAGTAACTTCTATCTAACCCTAAGTTCCTACAGTTATTAGAACAAAACAATTGTTTTTCTATTAAAGCAGGCTTTGCATAAAAATCATTTTTACAGTATTCGCATTGTTTTATAATTCCTGTCCTCTTTTTGTATTGATTTTGAACTTTAACCCCGCACGAAACAGAACAATATTTAATACCCTGTTTTATTCTATAAGAAAAAGTCTTAAATTCCTTACCACAATTTTTACATATAAAAGGAACATCTGGTTTATATGGATGTTTTGTTTTCCAATCCTTTTCCCTTTTTTCTGTATGCAAATTAGCGCATTTGAGACATCTTTTTTGTCTTGACCATGTTCGTGAAGCAATTTGTTTACAATCACAACAAATGATTTCTCTTTCTTTAAATTGGAAGTTTTTCTGTGACAGAATCATTTTTCTTCTAGTTTCTAAAGACCATTTTCTTCCCGTTCGTGCTTGATTCATACAAAATCGAGAACAATATTTAGCTCTTCCTACTTGGTAAGGAAATATCTTAAATTCTTTCTGGCATTGCTGGCACTTTAACTCTATCTTGGCGATATTACCCTCCTTTTAGATATTTCCCCAATAACCCCAACATCCCTAATCTCCCCAATAAGTTGCTAGTTCTTTCTGTTGGACTCGGGAAAGAACTCACCAAGCCCAACAACAACCTATACTATAGGTTAAGCTAACGTACAAAATTCCAACTGCATCGGCTCTCCCCATACCCTCAAGGCCAAAGCCTCAAGAATAAAGCTGATGTACGAGAAATTACCCGATGGTACGTCGACCCTCGAAACTGGAATCAGTTCGCTGATGTCAATGTAAGATTCTCCCCCTGGAGATTTCTCCGTCAAGAGAAGTCCTCCGTAACCGACGAATCGGCTAGGTTTGATATCGAAGATTGACTGAGTGACTGGATTGACCAAACGGCTCAAAGCGAATCCGCCCGTTATCCCTGCCACTTCGTTTTGCGTAACTACCGCTCTGTGAATGCCTCCAGAATGCTCCAAATCGTCGGCCAAAGCCTGAATCTGCAGCGCTGAAGCCAAAAGTAGTGTCGGATCTCCGCCTCGAGTGTAAAGCGTTCGACACCACGCGCCGACTCCTGATGCGGTGATAAACGCGCAGTTACCGGAATTGGTGGTAATCTGCTTATTCAAACCGTCAAACTCCAACGCGGAGTTTGCGAGGTCTCCCGCGATCAAAAGTTCCTCTTCGCCGAGCATCAACTCATACATTTTCGGTTGTTCTCTTGAAGTCTGCATGTCGGGTTGACCGTCGCGACCTTTGGATGCGGCCAACGCCAAACCTCCGACCTCTAGCTTCCTACCTAAAAGTTTGTAGGCGGCGAAAGAATCAGAATAAGTTTGGGTGGTCTCCCCTGGTGCTCCCGCGTCCGCGAAAGCGATGGCAGTTCCCGTGCCCGCGTCCACGTTGGTTGAAGGATGACTCTTCGAGTGAAGCGCCGAAGTCATCTTTTTCCACTCAGCAACCTGACCCTTTCCCTTGGCTCTCGGGATTCTGTTTCTCACTGGAGTATCTATCGGAACGAGAAACTTGATTTTCTCGTCTAGGTTCTCGGGAGAGAAAACAGACCTAGTTTGCGCGGAATGGGTGAAAGTCGCGGTTGTTTCTGCCGCTTTCAAAATCTCTTGTCTGATTTGCTGTAAAGCTTCGTCAATAAACTTATTGTCCATATTGTTTTCACCTCCTTTCAAAAGAGAATGTTTAGATTTTTACCAAGTCAAGCTTGGCTTAAAGAATCTAGAAACTTCCCATCAGTTGACTGACAGTTTTGAGAAATTAGGCTTGCAGAAGACTGTTTTTTTCGGCAATCAATTCGAAAGCCTTTTCCCATTTCTTCTCCTTCTGGTAGCGATCCAAATAGGACTTTTTCATTTCCTCCAGCTCGTTGAGTTCCTTTTCTATCTCCTCGAGTCGGGGACTGGAATTGTCCGCCTTAACCTTGGATACGACTTGCCCGGAAACGACTTTGGAAGGAGCTGGCTGTTCTTCGAGTTTGTTGACTCGACCGTCCAGCTTGTCTAATCGCTCGTTGAGAGATTTTTCAAACTTCTCCAGCTTGTCAGAAATCTTAACCAAGACCTCCGAGGCTTTAGCGATTTCCTCCGCCCCTTCTGGTGAAGCATCTTCCTCAACCACGTTTGACGTGGCAGGTGCTTCCTCCTCTACGGGAGCTTTCTCGGCTCCGCCTTCAGGAACTGCTTCTTCAGAAGCTGCTCCTTCAGCAGAAGCGGAATCACCTTTTTTTAAGGAAGCTTCGATGGCGTCGAGTTTTTCCATAACTTGTTTTACCAAGTCAGAAACTTTGTCTCCCTCGGCAACCTCTTCAGAAGCTTCCTCGGCTTTGGCTTCCCCTTCGGGGGCAGCTTCTGCTTCCTCGACTACTTCTTCCTTTTTCGGTTCCTCCACGGGATCGGCGTCATCGGCTTTGCCTTTGTTCTGCGCCATTTTGCATTTCTTGCCCGCTTCTGACATATCCATGCCGTCCTTCATGTTCTGTTTTACGCAGTCCATGTATGCGGCTTTGTCGGAAACGTCGGCTTTGTCGGCCTGTTTCTCCAACTCCTCATCGCTTACAATTTCGGTAGTACTTATTGTCTTTTTTATCATGTTTTTTTCACCTCCTTTCAAAACATCATCCATTTCTTCTATCTTTTTTCCCATAATTGAATTATGACAAATGGCAATAGAGTGAGATTTTCTTTCTTTGTGGTCGGGATACTTTGACTGCATTTTCTTGTCGGACATGAGATCCGAAACGCATCTCTCCATAGATCTTGTTTTTTCTCCCGCAGGAATTCCTGAATATGGCATTCAATCTCCCTTCTTTCCCTAATCTCCCCAATAACCCTAATTTCCCTAATCTAAACCAATAAAAAACACGGCTACTTGCGTAGACCGTGTCGTTAAGTTTCTCCCAACCTTACCTGTTGGTTTTACAACACCTGTGGCAATTATAAAAGATTGACTTCGGTATTGTCAAGTTTTATAATGGGGTTAAGGATTTTTTGAAGCTAAAATGCCTTTCAAAGATTTGCAAAAAAGAAAAGAATACGGAAGAAAATACCATTTTTCTTGGTACTCAAAGCATCGTGAAGAAAAGTTAGTCTATCGAAAAGCCCGCCGAGAAAAGGATCGGGAAATTTATCGGAAGTGGTCTCTCAATAAAAAAAACCAAGAAAGAAAAGAAAAAATTTCCTCTGGTCGAATATATAAGCCGAAGATTGTTTTCTCGAGTCGCAAGGGGGTTATTTGATTTGTCTCGAGACGACGCCGTCGATGACAGATTCTGGCACAGAAGACGGAACAACCTCTTCGACAGAAATATCCTCTACAATATTTTCTTCGGGAATAACTGGAGGTTCGGGCGGTGTTGTTTTTTCCTCCTCGACCTCGTATGTGTCTTTTTTGGGCATTTTCGCCTCCTTTCGGTTAACCTAAAACTTTCTTTAAGTCCTGAAAATAACCATCTTTCCAATTGTTGTCCACGTATTTTTTGATGTCGGGAGTTTTTTCCTCGATCTTTCCCGCCTTGGGAATCATGGTCAGTTTCTGCATTTCTTCGGGGTCATACCCGTAAAGAATATCCTCGAACTTTTTCTTGTCATCGCCCATCAAAATCTTGGCCGCCAACTTCTTGAGGCTGGTCAGGGCGTTGGAAAGTTCGATTGTTGACCTGCCTTCGGCTTGGAACATATTCAACATCATTCTAATGTCTCTGGCCAAATCCAAAAGATGCCCCGCGTCCATCACCGAATAATCCTCGGGTTTAGGGGATGCTGCTTTATCGTTCATGGCTTTTCCTTTCTCGTCGAATTTTACCATACTGAAGACGGCTTCGGGATTGGCGGGTCGGTCGACGAGGGAAATTTCCGACAATTTCAAAGCCTTGATCCTGTTTTTGACCGAACTCAAAACTTTCCCCCCGATGGAAAATCCCGCGTAAACCCCTTCTTTGACTTTCTTCCAGGCGTTGTCGTCAACCACTTTTCCTTCGATGTAGAGACCCTTTTTGTCGATACTGGCATAAATAGTCTTACCAACGGCTGATAATTGATGCATTTCGCGGATATTGCCATAGCGAAATTTTCCAGTCGTAGGGTCGACGTCTCCCAAATATCCAGGAAGAGCCTTAGCAATGGCCTCTATTTCAACAATTTCACCTTGACTGTCTAAAGCCTCAGAAGAAGCATAGCCTGAAACTAGTCTCTGGTCTTCGTCTTTTTTCGTGAATGCTATAAATATTTTCAAATCATCCATATTTTATCCAATCGTCGTACTGGTCGATGTACTCATTGACGTGCTGGTTGATGTCGATGTTGTTATACTGGTCGAGCTACTCGTTGTCGTGCTGGAAGTAGAGGTCGATTGTGAAGTTGAGGTACTCTGGGTTGTACTTGAGCTAGTGGTAGTTGAACTGGTGGAAGTTGATTGGGAAGTTGAAGTACTTTGAGATGTACTTGAGCTGGTAGTCGTAGAACTCGTCGATGTAGAAGTACTCTGGGTCGTAGAAGTCGAACTCGAGGTGGTGGTGGATGAAGTTGAAGTGGATTCGGTCGTGCTTGTGCTCTGAGAGGTCGAAGAAGAAGTACTTTGAGTTGTTGAAGTTGAGCTACTAGTCGTGGTACTACTCGTTGATGTAGATTGGGAAGTTGAACTACTGGTTGTAGTGCTACTGGTGGATGTCGTGGTTGAAATCGTCGTCGAACTTGAGGTCGAGGTCGAGGTCGTTATCGTCGTTGAAGTCGAGCTTGAGGTAGTCGTAGAAGAAGTAGTTGTTGAAGTGGAAGTGGTACTTGTTTCCCCAATCAAATCGTAGATGATCCTCATCCCGTATTGAATTGAGGCACTTCCTGCGCAAGTGACATTGATCTCGTCTCCCATAGCAAACCAAAGGTCTTGGGGAGGAATAAAAAGATATCCCGTATCGCCTGCCGAAAGTGTAGCTGAATCCAAAGTAACATTATATTGGCTTCCCAGTCTGGAAATTAAAGTGACAGTTACGGGTTGAGTCGGGGTTGAAGCAAATTTGATGGAAATATGGTTGAGCCTGAAAGAGCCGTCGATATTGGTGGTGTAGTTGATATTCCCCGTTGCCGTGGCGACATCTTCCTTAAAAGTCGGCCCCGGATCGACCCGTACCTTTCCTTCCCGGGTGACGGTCGCCGATCTTTCCGCTCCTGAATATTCTTCCTGATAAACCGCTATATTGCTCATTTTAGCCAATAAAAAAAGCCGACCACAAAAAATGTGATCGGCAAAATTACTACCCTTTAGTCCTTGCCCTAGTAACAATGATAATACCAACAATGACGATTTGTCAATAAGGAGAATGGCTAAAAACTATATCAAAAGTGGTCATTATACTATAAGTCTATGGGTCTACGATTCCCGCCTTTTCCGTATACGGTCTATTCTGGCTCGTAATTATTCCCGTCTGGTCATGATATGGTCTGGCTTGAGTTCCGTGTGGAGTCTGAGGCGTAATAATACTCCCCTTTTGGGTTGTAATCAATATTGTCGCTAAAGTCGTAGTCGTAGTTGAAGTCGAGGTAGAAGAGGATGTCGTAGTGGAAGAGGTAGAAGTACTGATACTGCTTGAGGTAGAGGCGGTTATCGAGGTTGACGTACTTTGGGTAGTGCTTGTGGAAATCGTAGTTGAGCTACTGGTTGAACTTGAGGTAGTAGTTGAGGAAGTCGAGGTAGTTAACGAAGTAGACGTGCTACTGGAGGTAGTAGTAGAAGAGGTCGAGGTGCTCTGAGTGGTAGAAGTAGAACTACTCGTGGTCGTCGAGCTGGTGGAAGTACTTTGGGTAGTCGAGGTAGATAAACTGGTACTGGTTGATTTGGTTGTGGAAGTCGAAGAAGACGTAGTGGTTGAACTCGTACTTGTGCTTTGAGTCGTACTGGTGCTAGAAGATGTCGTCGTAGAGCTGGTGCTCGTCGATTTTGTAGTAGAGGTTGATTGGCTGGTAGTAGTAGAGCTCGTGGAGGTAGACTGGGTAATGCTCGTGCTTGTGGAGGAAGAGGTGGTTGTACTACTGGTCGAAGTGGATCGTGTTGTACTGGTGGAACTCGAGGTTGTGGTGGAACTGGTTGAGGTCGAAACGGTCGTAGTGGTCGAAGACGAAGTCGTAGTGGAGGAGGTAGAGGAAGAAGTGGTCGTGGAGGACGTCGAGGTTGTCATCGAAAAAGTGGTGCTGGTGGAAGTGGACTGGGTCGTTGAAGTGGAGGAACTCGTAGTCGTGCTACTAGTCGAAGTGGATTTTGTCGTACTGGTACTTGTCGATTGAGTGGTGCTTGTGGAGCTGGAAGTGGTCGTGCTGGAGGTCGATGTGGATTTTGTAGTGGAAGTACTAGAACTGGTGGTCGTACTCGAAGTACTCGTGCTTTGGGTAATGGAAGTGCTAGAAGAAGTCGTTGTGGATGAGGTCGAAGTTGATTTCGTTGTGCTTGTAGAAGAGGAAGTCGTGGTACTACTAGTGGAAGTGGATTTTGTGGTACTGGTGGAAGATGAGGTAGTTGTACTACTCGTGCTGGTAGATTTTGTGGTTGATGTCGAACTGCTGGTGGTCGTTGAACTGGTAGAAGTACTTCGGGTGGTGGAGGTTGAACTACTCGTAGTTGTTGATGAAGTGGAGGTCGAAACCGTTGTACTTGTTGAACTCGAGGTGGTGGTAGATGAGGTTGAGGTAGAGCGAGTGGTTGAAGTGGAACTGCTGGTAGTGGTACTTGAGGTTGAGGTACTTCGGGTCGTCGAAGTGGAGGAACTGGTGGTGGTTGAGGAAGTTGACGTAGACTGGGTGGTAGAAGTGGATGAGGAAGTCGTTGTTGACGATGTACTCGTGCTTTGGGTGGTACTGGTGCTACTGGATGTGGTGGTAGAACTTGTCGAAGTGGATTTAGTTGTTGAAGTCGAAGAACTTGTAGTCGTGGAAGACGTTGAGGTAGATCGGGTTGTACTGGTTGATGTAGATTGAGTAGTACTCGTGCTTTGGGTGGTGGAAGTCGAACTACTGGTTGTCGTTGAGCTGGTGGAAGTTGATTGGGTGGTGGAAGTACTACTCGAGGTCGTCGTGGAGCTGGTTGAGGTTGATTGCGTAGTAGAGGTCGAACTTGAGGTTGTGGTCGAGGAAGTTGAGGTAGATCGGGTTGTTGAGGTGGAACTTGAAGTGGTCGTTGAACTAGTGGAAGTACTCT
>JAUYID010000002.1 GCA_030704665.1 bacterium
CCTTTCCCGCGCTCAGGAAGCTGGTGGAGTGCTTCCACTCGTCGGAAAAGGTATTAAAGGCGTTACATCCGGAATCTTTGGAATGGTGAAGGCTTCAGTTGCATTTTTGGCCACTCCCATCGGTTTGGTACTTGCCGCAATCGGTTTGGTACTCGGAACTGTTATCAATTATCTCAAATCCACACAAGCTGGTATCGATGCAGTGACAGCGGTTACACGTCCGTTATCAGCGGTATTTGAAAGTTTGATCGGGATCCTTCAGCAAGTAGGAGAATTCCTTTTCAAAGCATTCGCAAATCCGAAAAAGACAATCACAGATGTTTACAATTTTGTAAAGGACAAAGTGATTAAAGTATTCACTGGCTATTTCGACATTCTTGCCGGGATTGCAACCTTAGACTTTGATCGTGCAAAGAAAGGACTTTCTGACATAAACGATGTGGCGATCGAGGGCATCAACTCGATCAAGAATGCGGCCGGTGCAATTGGGGACACTTTCGCTGAGGCCATCAAAAGAGGTCAAAAAATTGATGAGATCCAAAAGAAACTGTCAAAAGGCGAAGCTGATTTTATCGATCAGCAATCGAGACTTAAAGAAGAATTGAAAGAACAAAACCTCATCGCTGAAGATCAAACCAGATCTCTTGCTGAAAGGGAAGCAGCTGCTTCAAGATCAATCCAGATTTCAAAAGATATCAACGGCCTGCAAAAGGAACGAATTGAACTGGAGAGACAGCTATTGGTACTTAATTCCCAAAACAATGATACATCCGATGCCCAAAAAGCTGAGATAGCTCAGAAACTTGCTGAAATTCGGGAATCGAATGCGCAGCAGCTCGAGCTCGAAACCACACAGCAGAATAAATTGAACTCCATCAGGAAGGAGGGAGCGGAAAAGGCAGCTACGCAAAGACAAAAATCCCTTGATGAGGCTGCAGAAAAAATGAAGCTCGAGCTAGATCTTTATCTTCAGAACCAGGATGAGAAAGGAAAATCCCTAGAACAAGAGCTCCAAGGACTAGAAATTCTGAGGGATAAAAGTCTAGCTATTGCCAAAGCTGAATTCAATGCCACCAAAAAAACCGAAAACGACAAGCTCGCTTATCTCAAATCACAAAATGATATCAAGAAAAAATTCCTTGAGGAAACTTCACAGGCCGTGGAGGATTATGCGAGGGCCGAGCTCGAACTATGGAAGGCAAGTCATCTATCGAAAATTGATTCTGATAAAGCACTTACCCGTGAGATTATCGATGAGGAAAAT
>JAUYID010000003.1 GCA_030704665.1 bacterium
CAATTGAATTTAAGTATTGATCAATAGTCATTCCCAGCTTTTCAGTCTGATTGAGTAAATTAGACAATGCCCTATTGACTTCATTTTCCACTAAAATTTGGGGGAGAGCAAATTGGCAGGTCTGCAGTAAAACCTGTATGACCTTTTGTGTCTTTTCATCTTCCGTGTTCTCAGGGCTATTCTGTGCTTCCGCCTGCCCACCAGGGCTTACGCCATCAGGCACATGCAGGCGGGTGGTTGCAGTCCTTCTGTCTGGTGTCCAGAGTTTCCCTGTACCCAAGGACTTTTTGATTTCAGCCTTATAATCCCCCAGCTCAACCTTTGGCGCCTCGCAGGTTGTGGCCCTGATTTCCCAATCTTCATCTTCTTTGGCCTTCAAAAGCTCAACTTTGGGCGAAATGATCGGTTCCAATTTATGTTCTTGAATTGCTTCAATGTAGGCTTGAGGAACAATTTCCTGTATAACTTCCTCATAAACTTTGGACTTATCAACTTTCTCCTCAACCAGTTTTTTTGGGGCTTTGCCTTTTCTAAATCCTGAAAGTTCGGCTGAATTTGCTGTTTTTTCAAACACGCGCCCGTACGCCTCTTTAACCTCACTGGCAGGGATGGTTATAGAAAGCTGAATTTCGCCGGTTTCAGTTTTAGCTAGAATTGATCTGGCCATAAAATTAACCTTTGTGTTGGGTGATTCGGGCAGTTTGGGGCTTAAACTGACCCTGCCTGCCGGCAGGCAGGTTTTTAAAGCCCGCTGTCTTGCCCCGGAAGGATTCAGGTGCTCTAAACCCTAATTTCGGCTTGTTCTTTTGGAACTTAGACATGTCGTAATTATACCAACTTCAGGAGTGAATTACCAGAAGTTGTTTGAAATTGGATGCTGGAAATTAGAAGCTAGATTTTGAAGTTGGGAGTTGGAAGTTTGAATTTACCTTCTCTAGCCTCGAACTTCAACCTTCAAGCTCTAATTTCCAGCCTCTAGTATCCAGCTTCAAATAAAATACCTCTTTTCTTCTCCAATTGTAGTTTCAGG
>JAUYID010000004.1 GCA_030704665.1 bacterium
GATCTGGGCTAAGGAGGGAGAGGTAGAAGAACAACTCCTGGGAGGGTTTGACAGCTTAAAGATCAAAAACAGCCGTATACACTCCCTGCTGCGTGATCCATTTTATATTGGTAAACTTAGGTGGAACGACGAGATTTATCAAGGCAAACATGAGTCTTTGATAAGCAAAGAACTTTTTGATAAGGTTCAAGCAATGCTTAAAAGCAAAACGACTCCTAAATACCGTAAACACTTATTCCTCTTCAAGGGGTTGATCAAATGCGCCGAGTGTGGCAAGTCAATCACTTGGGAAACCGCCAAAGGGCATAATTACGGACACTGCAACCATTACCACAACTGCAGCCAAAAAACCTGGGCAAAGGAAGAGGCAGTCGAAGAACAACTCCTGGGAGGGTTTGACAGCTTAAAGATCAAAAACAGCCATATAGTCGAGTGGCTCAAGAAGGCACTCAAGGAAAGCCACCAAGACGAGATCGAATACCACAACAGCACTGTTGGCGAACTTGAAGCCCGCTACGAGGCGGTTCAGAAGCGGTTGGACAAGTTATACGATGACAAACTGGATGAGAAAATTACGCCAGACTTTTATAGCAGGAAGTTTAAGCAATACTCGGAAGAAAAAGACGAAGTGACAGAGTCGATAAAGAAACACTCCCAGGCAAGCACTGGTTACATTAACCTCGGCATAAACATCTATGAACTCTCCCAAAGAGCCAAGGAAATCTACCTCAAAGCCAAAGCAAAGGACATGTTAGACGAACAACGAAGCCTTATTAGGCTAGTTTTCAGCGATTTGAAACTAGACGAAGGAAAACTAAGTTGCACCTACTCCAAGACCTTCAAAATCCTCTCAGAAGCGGTCTCAGCCACAAACGGTTCGAATGTTGATAAATTCAAGGGTTTAGGAAACGGAAAATTCGAACTTACGAAAAAGAACGATGTTACGGGACAAAAGGACTCTTTATTGCCCTCTCGTCCCATCTGGCTCCCCCGCGTGGACTCGAACCACGAACCATTCGCTTAACAGGCGAGCGCTCTACCATTGAGCTACAGGGGAATATATAATTTTTAATTTGCTTGAAGAGAGTTTATTTTTATTCTTCCTGCTCTACCTCCGCCTTCGCCAGCTGGCGAATGGCGGAGAGCTACAGGGGAATATATTTTTTAATGAACTCTCTACCTCGATAACTTTTTAATTGTTTTTCCCGAACCAAAGCTTGTTGTCGATCTGTCTCTTCCTCTTTGTATATTAGTTCCCAAT
>JAUYID010000005.1 GCA_030704665.1 bacterium
TTGCTTACTTACCCAACATTTTTGCCGCTGTTCTCATTTTTGGTGCCGGCGTTGTTTTGGCCGGTTTTCTGGAGAAGCTGGTGAAGGGTTCTCTCGGTGGTATCGACATCAAGCTTTCCCGCCTGATGGCGAAGTTTACCAGCTACCTGGTCGTTGTCTTCACCGTTCTGGCATCTATCTCCCAGCTGGGGATTGCCAAGAACCTGATTGATACTGTTTTCATCGGCTTTGTCACCATGCTCGCCCTCGCCCTTGGCCTGTCTCTGGGTTTGGGATCCAAAGACTTAGTCAAGACCATTCTCGAAGACTGGTACAAAACCTTCAAAAAAGACCTCAAGTAACCACAAAAAACCCGAGTCAAGGCGAACCTTTTTATCGGGTTTCTTGGTAGAGTTATTTAGCTCCAATTTTGAACATTTTGGTGCTACAAACCGGGCAGACAGCCCGGGCGGCCGGCTTACCATTCTTCATGGTGAGGGTTTCGAATTTCTCTACGTCTCTTTTAGCTCTGCATTTTACGCAATACATTGTCATAACGAACTCACCTCCTTCCGCGCCTCAAGTCAGTGCTTCAATATTAACCAAAGCACGACCTCCGAAGCTAGAGCAAGCATAGTCAGTGCTAATACCTTTGTCAAGTCGGACCGGAAATATTTGAACTCAGTTCCTTTTCCGGAGGACACCCTATCTTTCGTTTTTGCCTCTTTCATCGCTCCAAATGTCACTTTGAAGCCAGACGCCTTTACCTTTTGTGCCCGAGTCCTTTTCTTTGACATAATCTGATTATAACCACAGATTCCTCGACTACGCTCGGAATGACAGGGAAAGTCACGTTTGTTACAATCTACATATGTCAGCTTCAAACACAGTCTATCTACTCTTGGGAGTCCTCGCGCTTTGGTCGATCCTTCTCACCGTCCTCCTCGTCCGATTGATGGCCCACTACCAGCGCTTGACCAAAGGGTTAGCCCAGAAAGACCTGATTAGTGCCATCAACAGCTTTATTGCCAAAACCGGCCAAAACCACGAAGACATCGAAAGCGTCAAAAAAGAACTTGAGACAGAAAAGAAAAAAGGAGAACTCCATCTTCAGCGTCTTGGCTTCAAACGTTTCAATCCCTTTACTGATACCGGAGGGAATCAAAGTTTTATTCTTAGTTTGCTAGATGAAAATGGTACCGGTGTTGTGATAAGCTCATTGCATAGTCGGGAAAACACTAGGATCTACGCCAAAAAGATCGAAGACAGTCGTTGTTCCGACCAAGTATTAAGCAAAGAAGAAGAGACGGTCATCAA
>JAUYID010000006.1 GCA_030704665.1 bacterium
CGGACGACTGAACGCCAGTCCAGTCGTAAGAATTTTCCAAAAGAGATTCCTTGTTAGTGCCGTAGTAAAGGAGCGTATCGTAAATAATCTCGACTGGCTTCCTGCGTCGAACCTTCGAAGGATCAATATTGTTTTCCTTAGCCCATTCTTTAAGAACCTCTTCCTGTTCGTCCCAATTCTTGTCTAGTGATTCTTCTAAGACTTCTTTCATCACAAGACCCCAACCCAACGAGGGAGTGTCTTGCATAGCAAATGATTCGTTATCATACCAGTCCTGATCGTAGAATATATCTGACTTTTTGTTATCCGGATCTCCTAAAGTATCCTCGTCTTTAAAAACTTCTCTAACGCTATTGATACTAAAAGATTTAGCGGTTTTGTCTTTGCCAATTCTTGGGACTCGAAGCACGAGCATCATGCCCAATTGCTTGGCTTGTTCTAATTCTTCTCGAGAAAATGGAATATCCTCAATTTGCTCAAGTTCTTCTTGGGACAGTTCAACACCAAAAGCCGCTTCAGCGGCTTCGGGGCCAAGAAAATCTTTGCCAAAGATTTCCCTAGCTTCCTCAAACTCAATACTTGTTTCTTTAGCTTCAGGAACAAGACCTTCTTTTTTAGCTGAATTCAAGGCTTGCTCTACTTTTTTTTGAGTGGAGGTTTTATATTTATCCGGCTCGTACTCTTCGTAGATTTTGTAGGCTTCAAATGGCATAGTTTTATTCTTTGCCTTGCCATTGGCGAACAGTTTTAGAAGATAATCCTTGAATATTAAAGTCTTCCGGGTCAGTGTCTTTGAAGAACTTGTTAGCCATAAATACTTTGACCATATTTTCTCGGTCTTTGGCGGCTCTACCGCTGATTTCAGCTTTTCTGAAGAATTCTCGCAGAACAATACTTTCTAGCGGCTCAACAAAACCAGACGCTTTCCATGCTTTCATAATCTCAATCTGATCCTTGAGAGTGATGACCAGTTCTTTGAAAGCCAGCTTGTCGCCTCGAGCTAATGAGTCTTCAGAACCCTCTCGGACGCTCAAAGTAAAGTCTTCTTGGATTTTACGGCAAGCACCCACAAATCTCTTTAGCTCATCAAGTTTTTGAGGTGATTCTTGTTCACTCCAAGTAATATTGCCGTTTCGATCTGCTAAAACAGAAGCAAGAATCTTAAGAGTCTCTGGGGCAATATATTCTCCTTCTTTACTTTTCTTACCCAAATCTAGATAGTGAATTTCTCTTGCTCCTGCACCACCGATGAAACGTCGCAAAGTGGCAACATCAAGTTCATAGCGTTGTTTATAGCGTTCTGACTTAAGGTTGGCAGTAGCAAAGATCACAAAACCGGGAGCAACTTTGATTGACTCTCCGGTAGAAGGATGCTTCCAAGTGCTACCAATTCGTAATTGGAAAATCTCGTTGAGAATACCTTGAAATTCATGGGGCATTAAATTGATTTCATCCATAATTACTGGACGGCCCTCTTTCATGCTTTTAACCATTTCAGAGTATAGAAAATCGGTGACACCTTCTTTCAGTGTAACCCTCCCCATGATTTGGGACTCTTTTATTTGTTCAGAGATAGAAATCGGCGAAACTTCATGGCCAAGGAATCTATGAGAAATATATTTAGCCAGTTGAGTTTTGCCAGAGCCAGTCTCGCCTTGAAACAGAATCGGTGCGCCATGAAGCAGGTCGGGCAAGACTTCTCGGATGAGTTCGGTGCGGGATTCAGTTTCAGCAAAGTTGTAACGCTCCAAATCCCGCTGCATACCCCGAACCTCTCGGCGTCGAAGCATATCAATCGATGCTGGATCTAATTCAAAACAGTTTATTTCTTTTTGGAGTTCTTCTTTGCGCTTTGCCAGATCAGTCAGTTTGGTTCGCTCAATCGGCCCAGGTGAACGTCCGACTTTTTCATACATCAAACGAAGCTTCTGTTCACTGCTGGTGATTGCATCAAGCTCTTTATGGAGATGTTCGTACTTGAGAACTTTAGCTAAGGCATCTTTCATGCCTTCAAAGCGTTCATCATAGGCCTCTATGACCTTGGGGTTGCTGCCAAGCTCTTGAATACGCTTATCGTATTCAGCAAGGACATTTTCAGAAAATTCTGCCAGCTCGGGATCAACTTTGAGTGCGTCGAATTGAGCTGCTACGGCATCGTCTCCCTTCTCTTCCAGTTCTTCTCGCTCGATTTTGGTCAGACCGCCCCAAGACTCACGAACATGCTTAGAAGCTTCGGCTCGAGCGGCCGATAAGTCCATAAGTTCTTGGACTCTGGCTTCCAGCTGCTCTAGAGAAAGTTTTTCCTTCTCCTTTGTTTTATCGATGCCCTTCTCCTCGATGATTCGTTCAGGAGTAGTGGGCATATTTGGTATTGGGGGGAGTGATTCTTTTGAGTTAGACATATAATAAATGTTACAAGTTATATAAAGATTTTACCAGTCTTAAATTTTTTTTTCGAAAGACCAAGGGATCAATAAGGATCAAGGAATCCAAGTACCCAAGGCGAAACTACCGAGAGGGGCAGACGCCGAGACCGGAGCCCGTGCCGCCACGGGTATCGCCGCCGACGTCGAGACCATCCGAAGCGAAGCTGCCAACGTCGACGAAGCCGCCGCCGGACGACTGAACGCCAGTCCAGTCGTAAGAATTTTCCAAAAGAGATTCCTTGTTAGTGCCGTAGTAAAGGAGCGTATCGTAAATAATCTCGACTGGCTTCCTGCGTCGAACCTTCGAAGGATCAATATTGTTTTCCTTAG
>JAUYID010000007.1 GCA_030704665.1 bacterium
GTCCGGAACTTGAGCAGGGCTTTTTTTGAATGGCTTTCTTCTGAAAAATCTATAGATGTACATCCGGTTTTGGCAGCAGGCGTAGCTCATTATGTTTTGGCGTATATCCACCCTTTCGTTGATGGCAATGGCAGAACATCAAGAGCTCTTGCGACTATGGTTTTGTTTACGAGGGGATATGATATTAAAAAGTTTTTCTCGCTTGAGGAATATTTTGATCGTAATGCAAAAAGGTATTATGAGACTCTCCAGGCTGTTTCCGATCAAAAAGAGGAGCTTGTCGATAAAGACCTAACTGTATGGCTGGAATATTTTTGTGAAGGGTTGGCAGAGGAGCTGGACAGGGTAAAGGAAAGAGTTAGAAAATTGTCGTTGGATTCTAAATTGAAGGGAAGAACTGGCCAAATTGCACTCTCGGAACGCCAGTTAAAGCTGGTTGAATATATTGAGTCATACGGGTCGGTTAGCAACAGGCAATGGAGAAGTTTGCTTCGTGATTACAGCGACGATACGATTCTTCGCGACCTCAAGGATTTGCAGAAAAAAGGACTGATAAAGAAAAAGGGAAGCACAAAGGGAGCTGTTTATACTTTGAAATAAGAGAGCTTGTATTTTCGATGACTCAAATATGAAATTTTCAAGACTTGCTGAATATTATGAGAAGCTGGAAGCGACCAGTAAAAGACTGGAGCTTATTGATATTCTTTCAAAACTTTTTAAGGAGTCGAATTCTGAGGAAATCGGGAAAATTTGTTATTTGATTCAAGGCCGAGTGGCGCCGTTTTTTGAGGCGACGGAGATTGGAATGGCAGAGTCGATGGCTGCTCAAGCTGTTGGTAAAGCATACGGTAAAAGTAAGGATGAGGTGCTCAAGCTATATCGACATAAAGGTAATATGGGAATCACAGCAAGTGAACTTGCTGCGAGTTCAAAATTCAAAATTCAAAGTTCAAAGTTATCAGTAAGTGAAGTGTTTGCCCAGCTTCGCAAAATTGCGGAATTCAGCGGTAAAGGAACGGTCGAACAAAAAGTTTCAACACTTGCAGATCTTCTGAAGAGTGTTGATTCGGTTTCCGCAAAGCACCTTGCCAATATTCCGCTTGGAACGCTTCGACTTGGGATTGGTGACCCAACTGTTTTGGATGCGCTTTCGATTGCC
>JAUYID010000008.1 GCA_030704665.1 bacterium
CTTCATAATTCCGCTAGCGATCATGTTGGCGATCTCAACACATTCTTTCTCAAGTGGAGCAACTTCTTGTTCACTAGTAAGCCTTGAATCTCTCAACAGCCCGAGCCAGTAGATAGTCTCGTTCGCACTTTTCAAAGCGATCTCTTGAAACTTTTTAAATTCCAACCTTGAACTGGATGCCCGAGCTTCAACCAAATTCGCGCCGATTGATGTGGCGGAACGCAAAACTTGGTCACCAATTACCCAAGCACTTCGTTTTTGGGGCATTCTGTCGATTAACTCAATAACTGCCAGACTAAACTTGTAGCATCTACCCTTTAAATCACTTCTGTAATTTTGCATCCACTTTTAACTTTTGAATTTCAATTTTGACTTTTGCCTTTTGACTTTTTGCCTTCTGCACGACCTACTCCTTGAAGTGCGTCAGTCGTGCCAATAAGGGCTGACCCCAACTGTCTTGAGCATTTTTTTATCAAAGCTGGCAAGTTTTTTCCCCGTCGCTTGAGCGACAATCAGGCAATCGGCAAAATCAAGCTTCGTTTGCTTAAAGATATCAAGAGCTACCTTGACGCTCGAGTTAATCTTTACATTAGGACGGCTGATCAAAAACCAGAAAGTCTTTTCAAGTTCTGGGCGTGTGACCCCATAGGCGTCTCCAAGGACATACTCAAGCTCCGGAAAGACAACATCCTGTAATATAATCTTTTCGCTGGAGTTAAGCAGTTGTCTAACCTTTTGGGCTTTGGTTGGGTCGTCGTTGGTAAAAAAACGAATCAAGGCGCTGGTATCAATCACGATCATCATCTGTGTCTAATTACCGCCTTTCTCGTCTGGTCTTACTTTTGATTTCTGGTCTCGATCTTGACAATTCCCTTATGCATTTTGTCTTTCGGCTTTGATTCACTTTTAACTTTTTAGTTGCAGTTTTGATTTTTGCCTTTTGAGTTTTGACTTATCTTCTAGAGGTGTTTAGCCAGGTAACGCTTGGAAATCAGCGTTTTCATTTCGCTTTTCGATAATGATTTGCCTGGGAATTTACCCATAAAATGCTCAACCGTTCCGATTGGTTCGGCAACAATTCTCCCATTATCGACTGAAAACTGAAGCCGATCCCGAGTTCTTAAGCCAAACTGATCGCGAATTGGCTTGGGAATTACGATCTGACCCTTGCTGGTTAGAGAAGATACTTTAGACATAGTCGCTTCGCTCGTATAATTTCATTATAGTGTTACTAGTATATAGTAGTGTTACCGAAGTTGTCAACCCCGCACTTTTCAACCGTCTTGAAGGCTATGCCGAATACGCTTCTTTAATTTCGCGTAGGACTGACCAAATTGTTTGAGCTTCTTTTCTCGATCGAGCGCATCTAGCTTTGAGGCATAGCCTTCAAGGTAGACGATCTTCCACGGTCGGTAAGGTTTTGTCGCAACTGAATTACCTTCGTTGTGATCTGACAATCTTTTCCGCAAGTTGTCCGTTTGGCCGAAATATAGTCTAGATTCCTTGCCAAGCAATACATACACCCAATGCATAAGTTAATTGTAACAACTTGCAACGGTTGAATAGTGCGGGG